>CAVVKC010000004.1:0-13325 GCA_963748875.1 Vulcanimicrobiota bacterium | reverse complement strand
CACGTCTCGTCGCCTCAAACGTCACCGTCGTCGTCGTGCAGAACGCCGGTCACTGGCTGATGGAAGAGCAGCCGGCCGCGACGATGAGTGCCTTAGAGCAATTCTTGGAACGCCGCTAGTTCACCCTGCATCTTACAATTTCAAGGAGATCGAAAATCATGGCTACTCGTCCCAATATCGTCCTGGTCCACGGAGCGTGGGCCGACGGCTCCAGCTGGAGCGCCGTCATCGAACGCCTGCAAGGCGCAGGCTACAAAGTGACCGCGCCGCAATTCGCGCTAGGCCCGATCGCAAACGACGCTGCAAGGTTGCGCACCGTGCTCTCGATGCAAGACGGCCCGACGGTCGTCGCCGGCCACTCGTACGGCGGTCAAATCATGACCGCGCTCGGCGCCGAAGCCGCCGCCGAGGCGGTCGGCGCGCCGGTTACTTAATCGAAAGCGCAACGAGCGGGAGCAAGCGTTTCCATGGTCTCCCCGGCCGAGCGGGCCGGCGTTCTACGAATGATTCGCAGGATTCTTCAAGAACGCCGGTCCCCGCAACGTGCTAGGATCGGTGCACTAGGAGATGTTTTTATGCAACGCACTTCGCTCACTTCCGAGATTTTTGGCTTCATCGTTTGCTTGATTGCAACGCTCGTTTTCTTCGTCAGCATCGCCGGCATCGTGAACAACTCATTTCGCGTCGTTCACCCAACGATGCGGCCCGCGATGATGTCACGGCATCATATGCGGCCACACTCGCCGTGGCAGCTGCAAGGTTCGGCCGCGCAACCGGGGCCGATGTCTGCAATACCCGGAAGAAACTTCGGTGCGATGCGCGACCGCTTCGTCGCCGACGCGCGCTACGATGCAGTGCGGCGACTCGTACTTGCGATCGTAATGCTCGCACTGTCGATCGTCGTGTTCCGTCGAACATTCGATTGGCTCAATCCGAGGCAAGCGGCGGCCTCGTAGCCGCGACGTCTTTGTAGCTTACGCCGGCGGCTTTCGGACCCAGACGCTGGTCAGCATCCAGCACTCGGTCCAACTCGTCGGGTCGCTAAGAATTTCGTAAGCGGCGTCGAGCGTCTTGGGGGCGACGAACCCGCCTGCGATCGCGCGCTCGCGCACCACGTCGAAGAACATCTGAAAATAGACCGCGTCGCCGGTGGTGCCGCGAATGTTCGGCACTTCGGTTTTGGCCTCGGGCTCGCCAAGGCCCAGCGCTTGCACCATGGCCGGCAATCTGCGCCCGATAAACCACTCCACGCCTTGACTCAGCCCCCACTTGATGATTCCGTCCCAGGCCGTTCGCCAGGCCGGCGGCTCGCATGCCCGCACCAAATTGAAATCGGGCTCACAGGCGAAAAGCCAGCCGCCGGGCTTCACCACGGCGGCCATTTTTGCAAGCACCTGCGGCGCGTACTCGGCGATTTGGTGCAACAGCGCGCGGCACATCACTAGGTCGAACGGACCACCCGGAAGATCGGCGCTGCGAAGATCGGCCTGAAGCACAGTGAGATTCGGCGCGCCGACGAGTTCGATCAGTTTCGGATTGATGTCGACCGACGTAACGCTGCCCGAATCGCCCACTTGCCGGCAAAGCCACTCCGTGATGCTGCCGTTCCCGCCGCCGAGCTCCAGGCACCTCCAGCCTTCGCGCAGGCCGAGCCCTAAAAGCGACGCCTGCGTGCGCGGATCGAGAATCTTCGACATCAGGTCGAGCCGCTCGTATTCGGCGGCCGCAGCATTATCGAACATGTACGAGTGCATCTGCGTTATCCTTTTACCATAGCTGAAACACCATCCCGGCGCCGATGTAGTTGAACTTCAACGCGTCGATTCCGGTGAATGCGTGGCCGTATTCGAGGTCGATCTCGGTGCGCGTTCCGAGCAGCTTCTGGACGCCAAAATCGGTGAACGAGCGTGCTCCCTGATGCGGAGAAACCTTAGACTGCAACACGTATTCCGCGTAAAACTGATAGAAGTTGGGAATCTGGGTGGTCATGACGAGCGACGGCATCGTGACGCCGTATTGGAAGTGCTCGTCTCCGGCGAAACCGCCTGTCGAAGATACGGCGATCGTCGTGCCGATGCTGCTTGCCGGACTCATCGTGTACGAAGCGTCGAGGTTTCCGGTGATCGTCGCGTTGCCGGCCGTTAGGTGCTCCGATCCGTTCGGCCCGGTATAGAGCCCGTCGAATGCGACCGTCCAACGCGCGCTCGGCGGCAACTCGTACTTGAATCCCAAGCCGGAATCGTCGACGCCGTGAAGCGTGGTGCCCGGTGTACCGGGCCCGTAGGTCCGCACGCCCTCGTAGTTCGGCCCGATCACGTCGAACTCGACACGATCGGCGACGCCGATACGCAGAAAGTTCTGCGGAACCTGGCTCTCGACGCTGCCTTCCTGCGGCGTTCCGAAAACCGTGTTTTGATAGCCTAACTCGAAGACCGCCGTATGCTTGGCAACCGCGCAGGTGCTGAATCCGACGGTCGGGCGGTTCGCGGTGGCGAGCAGCCGGCTCGGACCACCGCACGGATCTTTTTGCGGTGCCGGTGACGGCGAAGGCTGCGGCTGCGCGCATGCGGGAGTTCCGCCGAGCGGCGCGAGGGCGCAGAGTGTTATGATGAGGCCGATGCGTGCCACGCCGGGATACGTTCGGCTAGCGGTCGTGGTTAGCGTGCTGCTCGCGCAGACCACCGGGGCAGCACTCGCGCAGAGTGCCACCTCGCAGCCTTCGCCCATTGCATCGCCCGCCGCGTCACCTGCGCCAACCGCGCCAACTGCGTCGGCCGCGCCCGCCGCATCTCCGCGCGCTTTGGGTCTCGAGTTTGCAACCACCTTCGCAACGACGTTTCTCAATCAGAACACGTCGGGCCCGGGACAAATCGGCCCGGAGGCAGCCGGACTGCTGCAGGGAGGTCCGCTCGCACCGAACACGCCCTACGATGCGTTTTCGAGCGCGCCGTTGACGCCGGGCATCGCCGGTATCGCCGACGTGCTCACGACCGCGACCGAGCGCACTAAAGCGGTCGACATCAGCGTGAATGCGGCGCTCGAGTACGTCGGCGGCAGCGTCACCAACGCCTCGTATTGGGGCGAGAATCTCATTCCGGCGATGAACCCGCATATGGGTTCGCAGGCATTGCCCTACGCGATAACATTTCCTATCGCGCCAGGGCAGGACGACGGCAGCAACGTTCGCCTTTCCGTTCTCGGCGGCTCGGTTGCGACCGCGGACGGCAACTTCGCGATGAAGTTCGGCTACTTCGATCTGACGCAGACGGCGCGCTTCGTCTTCATTGCGCCGCTGCTAACGAGCATCAACCCCGCGATCGCGTACGCACCGGCGGAGACGCTATCGAGCGGTCTGGCCGGCAGCGACGATTGGCAACCGTTTTCGACTCAGCTTCCGCTCGACGGCGCCGACTTGTTCGCGAAAAAGGGGATCGCTACGCTTGAGCTGACGACCGGCGCTCTTCCATCGTTAGCGGGCGCGAGCTCACGCGTCACGATCGGATCGCTCGTCTTCAATCACGGCGAAGGCACGACGTACACCGCGCAAGTGGTGCACGCAACGACCTCGGGAGCATCCTTCCTAACCGGCGCCGCGTTCGGCGCGAACCCACACTTTTTCCCCACACCGCAAGGCATGCTGGCAAGCAGCACGTTGAGCGGACAACAGCAAACGATCGCCGGCGCAAGCGCGAGCGTGCACGTGATGCCGCGCTGGAATCTCGACGGCACCGTCGAGATCGGCCGCGCCTGGTACGACGCGCAAAACGTTGCGATGCCCAACAGCGCCCGGCCGGGCGGATATTACCACGTCGGTTTCGTCAAAACGCTCGGGCGAGCGACGGCCTCGATCGACGCGTACCGGATGGAACCCACGTATGCAACGATCGTACTGCCGTACGGCGTGCCCGAGAATCAGTGGGGCGCGGCCTGGGCGTGGCCCGCGCCGTGGCTCGGATCGAGCTTTCAACTGGTAGACAACAGCGTGTTGGGCGTCAATCGCCAAGGTTACCGGTTGCGCTACTTCGTCGACGGAGGCCCGCTCGAAGTCCGTCTCGAGTACGCGAACTTCGCGCAGATCGAGGCCACAACGACCGCGACGGCGCAGCAGACGGGCTTCGTCGGCGGCTACTTTCCGGTCGAGCTGCCGCCCAACGCAACGCTCGGCCGGCAAGAACGCTACGGGCTTTGGATCGCGTGGCATCCACGCTTCGGTGACCTGACGCTCGACGTCATCGACGATCAGTTTTGGCGTCCGGCGGCGGTGCCATTGGATCGTGTTGCGCTCGACATACCGCAAACGGTGCTGACCTACTCGCGGCATTTCTCGCCGCGCTTGGTTTGGGCAACCGGAATCGGACGTTATACGATGAACGGAACGTTTAGCGAGCCGGTCAGCTTTCACCACGACATGTTTTTTGTCGGCGCGATCTTCAAGCAGACGGCACAAGCCTCGATCTTAGCGACCTTTCGGCGCAACGCACTGGACGGAATCTCTTCGTACCCGCCGATGCCGACGTCGCCGAACTTCACCGGCTCGCAGCTGATCGTCGAGCAGCGCTACCAGCTCTAGAAAGCGATGGTTCCTAGCCTGCTCCACGACGTGCCGTCGACGTAATGAATGTACGTCAAGGCGCACTGGACCCCGGCGGGAAGCTCGCGCTGCGGAGCGTCCGGATCAGCCTGCAACTCGCGATTGGAGATCATCACCGATTTTGTAAAGAGCCCGCGCGCGGTAAACTGACGAAAGCCTCCCGCACGACCGGCTGCCGTGAAACGAACGATGTTGGCCGGGTGGTCGCCCGTGATCATGAATGAGACGCGAATCGTCTCGGGCGGAGCCGTCCCGCGCCGCTCGATCGTCGTGGGCACGATCGCGCACGAAGTCATCCGTGCCGGCGCCGGCATCTCGTCGGCGATCGCCGGAGAGAGGGACAAGCATATCGCACCGAGCAGAACGGCACAAGCGAGCCGATTACGCAACATCATTCAGTGTCGACTGGTTCGTTCGATGGCGGCTCGCGGAGAAAGCGCGACATCGGATACTTCGAGCTGATCGGCACGAACGACCGCGGCTCCTGGCTGAAGTCGAACGCATCGTCGAGACTCGTCGCCCGCCCATCCGTGTAGCCTTCCGCGGTTGGCCCGATGCTACCCGCAGGAATGCCGTTCACCTCTTCAATGAATCGCAGAATGCTTCCAAACTCATACTGAACGTGCGAGACGTAGTTTTGTTTGGCATACGGCGAGATGATTAGGCAGGGAACGCGGATGCCGAGTCCGCGATAATCGAGTTGTGGCGGCGCCGCGTTGTCGTAGAAGCCGCCCCAATCGTCCCATAAAATGATGATCGCACTCGTGCGCCAGTACGCGCTTTCGCCGATCGCGTTGACGACCGAGGCCACCCACGACGGGCCTGCGTCGCTATGATAGGTGGGATGATCCGAGTCCTCGCGGCTAGGCGTCACCCAATCCACCGACGCCAAATGACCATCCCTCGCATCAAATAAAACCCTGGTCTGCGGCGCAATGATGTCTTTGGACCAATCTTGACCGTAGCGCACATACTCTATCGCTTCAAACGGCTCCCAAAAACCGGCGTCCAGGATTTTGCTTGCGTAGATTTGCCACGAGATGCCCGCGCCATCGAGCACTTGGGCGATCGTGTTGAACTGATTGAAACATGGAAACGGCCCTTTGTAGAAGTGCTCGACACGATTCGTCGTCAGGTACGAGCTCTTTGTGCCCGGCGGTGAATCGCAATCGTCCGGCGCGGCGTTGGGAAAGTCGACCTCGGCTTGGCCGGGCAGCTTGATATCGTCGGTCCCGGCGACCAGCGTCAGATGCGCGGTGAAGCTACCGCCGAACTCGGTCGGAAACATCGCGTCGGCGAGAACATACTGCTTTGCGATCGTCCAATACGGTCGTATTTGCGACTGCTCGATGTACGCGTAGGCGGGGTATCCGTTGCTTCTGCCTCCCTTGCGCTTCGAGAAGCCGTCCATTCCGCCGCCGTGCCAATCGACGACCGAGGAGTGCCAGTTGTGCCCGAGATCCGCGTTGGTTTCGAAGGTGACTTGATGCAGGGGAACTTGCACGTCGCCGGGCGGACAACCGTAAGAAGGCTTAGCGGTCTCACCTGGAGCATGAACGGCGCAGCCGCGCGTCGGCGCATTCGCACCCGGATAGCCGGCGAAGAAGTTCTCAAAGCTACGGTTCTCTTGCACGATCACGATGACGTGCGAGAGGTATTGGCTCGCGGATCCGCCGGCGGGTGGCAGCAGCGCGAAAGGCCGTTGCGAAATAACCCGTTGCACGCCGCCGCAGCCGGTCAACAGAAGCGCCATCATGCAAATGCGCGCCGCATAACGCTGGTTACGACACATACTTTACGGATGTCGCCATGCCCGCTGCTAAGTGAAAGAGGTTGTGGCAGTGGAAGAACCACCAGCCGGGATTGTTGGCTTCGAAGGCGATGGTGACCGATGCTTTCGGCGTTACCAAGACCGAATCGCGAAAGGCTCCCGGGAAGCGATTACCGTTGACGGCGACGACTTGGTACGTGTGCCCGTGCAAATGCATCGGATGGCTCATCATCGTCTTGTTCTGCATCGTGATCTCGACTCGTTCGCCACGCTTGACCGGCAGATACGGATACTTGCCCGATTGCGCCAGCGCGTCGGTCCACTCGATATTATTGATTGTCCACACGTAACGAGCCATGTCGCCGGTGAGCGCGATCGTCAGGTGCCGGTCGGGCGGGCGCGGGAAAAGCCCGTTAACCGCACGCAGTTGCGTTTCAAGCACGAGATCGTTGCGCGGCGCCCGGAACGAGCCTTTGGCGGCGTACTTCGGCACGTTCGCGCCACGTGAAGCCAGAACGAAGACGCCGCGAGCGTTGTCGTCTTCGCGGATCGCGAAGATTGGATAGACGCCCGGGCCAGGCGTCTCGATGCGGATATCACAGCGCTGAGCGACCGCGATCGGAAAGCGACTCCCGCGCACCGGCTTGATCGCGCGTCCGTCGACTGCGAACATCGTGCCGGTCAGCGTTCCAAGATCGAGCGTGAAGTTGGTCGAGGCGCCGCTGCCGATGATGCGCAAGCGCACCTTCGCGCGCGGTTCGACACGAAAGACTTCGGGGTTTTCGACCGGCCGGCGGTTAACCAGGAACGCGTCGTAGTTGACGTCGTTGACGTCGGGCTGCATCGCGGCTTTGCCGGTTGGGGCAGGTTTGGGAACGCGCAGCTCGGCGAGGATCGCTTCGGGCTCGCGAAACGTAAAATCTGCGATCTCGGCGACGATCTGCTGCTCGTCGGCCGACGCTTCGGCCGGATCCGCGACGATCAACGGCGCCGCGAGCAGGTTCTGCTCTTGCAAGCCTTCGTGCGAATGCATCCACATCGTCCCGGCTTCGGTGAGCGGGAAATCGTAATCGTAGGTTTGCCCCGGCGGCAGCGCCGGTTGCGAAATGATCGGCACGCCGTCCTGATGCGGCGGCGGATTGAGCCCGTGCCAGTGCAACAGGGTCGGAACCTTAAGCTTATTAACGAGCCGTACGCGAAACGGCTTGCCCATCACGGTTTCGATGCCGCGCGTTCCGCTGGGCTGCACGATGTCAAACCGTTGCACTGTTCGGCCGAGAACCTCGACGGTGGTGGTCGTAACGATCAGCGTCGTCGGCTGCGCGGCGGCAAGCGCGCGCTCGAGCGGGCCGGCGGCAATAACGGCGGCTCCGGCGCTGCCGATCGTGGAAAGAAAACTGCGGCGTGTCGTCAGCATTAATTTTCCCTCACATTTCGAGTTCGCTAAGCATGGAGCAAGGGGGCGCGCCGATTAGTATCGGACCTGAGGGGTATTATACGCCGCATGTACATAAGCAATCTAGTGCGAGCCGCGTTAGTGGCGGCAGTCGTTGCGGCGGTCCCGGCGACGGGCTCCGCGCAGGTTTTCGTCGGAGTCGGCGTTACGATCGCTCCGCCGGCGATTCCGGTGTACGCGCAACCCGCGGCCCCGGCACCCAACTACATCTGGCAACCGGGATACTGGGCATGGGGCTCGGGCGGATATTACTGGGTACCGGGAACCTGGGTCGTGGCGCCGGCGGTCGGTCTGCTGTGGACTCCGGGTTACTGGGGTTGGAACAGCAACGCCTATTTCTGGCATCGTGGCTACTGGGGTCCGACCGTCGGATTCTACGGTGGCGTTAATTATGGGTTCGGATTTTTCGGCACCGGTTATGTGGGAGGGCGCTGGGACGGACGCGTCTTCCGCTATAACACGGCCGTGACGCGAGTCAACACGACGGTGATTCACAACACCTACCTTGATAAAACCGTCGTCTATCGCGACAATCGCGTTCGCACCGGCTACAGTGGCGGCCATGGCGGCATCGACGCCCGTCCGACGCAGGGGCAAATTGCGGCCCGCGACCGCGGGGAAGCGCCGACGAGCGCGCAGCAATACCACCAACAAATGGCGTCGGAGGACCGAAACCACCTCTCGACCGTCAATGGCGGGCGCCCGAATACGGGAGCCGTTTCGCACCCATACAGCGCAAATAATCGGCCGGCGCACGCTGCCCCCGTCACCAATGCCGACCGCCAAGCCGCGCAGCGGCACGTAGCGCAACAGCAAGGGCAGCACGACAACAAACCGCCGCGATAGCGGGCTACTGCTCGAGCGCGGCGGCGAGTAAGCTAACGGCGTGCTCGACGTCGCGGCGCGAGACGATCAAGGGCGGCGCAAAACGTAGCGTGTTGCCGCCCGCGCTGCCGATCAGCAACCCGCGCCCGCGCGCCTGCCCGACGATGACCTTTGCGTCGTACGGCGCGCGCACCGGCAGACCCAGGAGCAGGCCCATCCCGCGCGGGAGTTCGAAGATCTCGGGAAGCGATTGCGCGAGTTGCGCGAGCGAGGCAAAGAGTTCGTCCGAGCGCGCGCGCACGTGACGATCGAGATCGAGCTCGTCGCGAATCCGAAGGTGGGCGAGCGCCGCGGCGCACGGAATCGGAGAGCCGCCGAACGTCGAGCCGTGGTCGCCCGGCCGGAATCCCGACGCGGCGCGTTCGTTGGCAAGCACCGCGCCAATCGGCAGGCCGTTTGCAAGCCCTTTCGCCAGCGTGACCACGTCGGGTCGCACGCCGAAGCGCTCGAACGCAAAGAACGAGCCGGTGCGGCCTGTGCCGCACTGAATCTCGTCGAAGATCAAGAGGGCGTCGCGAGCGTCGCATAGCTCGCGGGCCGTTGTGAGAAACTCGACCGTCGCGACGTTCACGCCGCTCTCACCCTGCACCGGCTCGACGATGAATGCCGCGGTGCAATCATCGATCGCATCGCGTAGCGCCGCGACGTCGTTGAACGCCACGAAAGCAAACCCATCCGGCAGCGGTTCGAATCCCTCGCGCAGCGATCCGTTTGCGGTCGCGGCGAGCGAACCGAACGTTCGGCCGTGAAAAGATCCCGTACACGCCAAAATGGTTCGGCGGCCGTGCTCGTTGCGCCGATAAGCCCACTTTCGCGCGAGCTTGATCGCGGCTTCGTTGGCCTCGGTGCCGGAGTTGCAGAAGAACGCGCCGCTCATCCCGGAACGCTCGACCAGCTCGCGCGCCAGGAGACCCGCCGGCTCGTGGTGGTAGAGATTGCTCGCGTGCGTGAGCGTACGGGCCTGCGCCGCAATCGCGTCGGCGATCGCAGGGTGCGCGTGACCGAGAGCGCTGACGGCGAGGCCGCCGATAAAATCGAGATAACGCTGCCCGCTCTCGTCGATGAGCTCGCAGCCTTCGCCCGCAACGATCGTGAGCGGCGCGCGAGCGTACGTATCGAGCAGCGTCACGTGCGGTAGTTCGCGTTGATCGCAACGTAGTCGCGCGAGAGATCGCAGCCCCAGCCGATTGCCTCTACGTCCCCCAGACCCAGCTTCAACTCGACGGCCACGCTTGAAGACTCGAGCTCGCGGTGCCCTTCGGCCTCGGAGAGGAGCTCGACGCCGCAATCGACCCACGGCTTTCCATTCACCTCGAGCGACCACCGCAACGGATCGAGCCCCGCGCGCGCCGCGCCGGCCGCAGCTACGATGCGTCCCCAGTTCGGGTCTTCCCCGTAGAGAGCCGTCTTGACCAAATTGCTGTTGAGGATCGCGCGCGCAATCGCACGTGCCTGAGCCGTGTCGCGAGCTCCGCTGACGCGAACCTCCATCACTTTCGTAGCGCCTTCGCCATCGGCGATCATGGCGCGGGCGAGATCGAGGCAGACGGCGCGCAGCGCGGCGGCACATTCGACCGGTGCTTGAGCTCCGTTCGAGCTCGCCGGTGCGAACGCGTAGACCGCGTCGTTGGTCGACATGTCGCCATCAACCGAGATCATGTTGAAGCTTTCGTCGCTGCACTCACGCAGCAGATGCGCGATCCCGCTGCCGGAGATCGGATAATCGGTTGCGATGAAGGCGAGCATCGTCGCCATGTTGGGCGCGATCATCCCCGAGCCTTTGGCAATGCCGCCGGCAACGTACTTGCGGCCGCGATGATAGAAGGCGTAGGCGGCGAGCTTCGGCACGCGATCGGTCGTCATGATCGCTTCGGCCGCATCAAAGGCGGCCTTACCCCCCGAATCGAGTTGCACGACGGCTCGTTCGAGTCCGCGCTGCACTCGGTCGATCGGCAGCGGCACGCCAATGACGCCGGTCGACGCGACCACGACTTCCGCCGAAGCGATTCCAAGCAACGCCGCGGCGTGGCGCGCGGTCGCCCGGGCATCGCGTTCTCCCCGCTCGCCGGTACACGCGTTCGCGCAGCCCGAATTGCAGACGACCGCCCGCATCGCGGGCGAGCTCGCGAGATGCTCGGCGCTCACGAGAAGCGGCGCGGCTTTGATCTCGTTGGTCGTCGTTACGGCCGCGCAGTTTTGCGGGGCGTCGAACCCAATTAGTGCCAGGTCGCGCTTGCGCGGTTTGATTCCCGCATGCACGCCCGCCAGCCGCACGCCGGGGACGGCGCCGAGGCCGCCCCGCATTGGAATTAGCTCAAGCGAGGATGGGGCGAGCACCAAGGCCACTCTCCTCGGGATAACCGCACATCAGGTTGCAGTTGGCGATTGCTTGGCCCGCAGCGCCCTTGCCGAGGTTATCGATCGCGCAAATCACGCGCACCATGGTTGTTTGGACGTCCACGCGCAGTTCCGCGTCATTCGTTCCTGCGACCGCCGCAACGCTTGGAACACGCTCGCCGGCAACGATACGCACGAACGAAGCATCGCTGTAAGCGCGAGTGTAAGCTTCCTCGACGTCGCCCGCGTCGAGCCGTGCGTCGAAGATTGCGTAGGCGTCGACCAGCATGCCGCGCGCCAGCGGCACAACGTGCGGCGTGAACGTGATCGCCGCCGTGATGCCGGCGGCGCGAAGATGCCGCTCGATCTCCGGTTGATGCCGATGGCCGTTCAAACCGTAGGCGCGTACCTCGCCGCTGACCTCCGCAAAAAGCGACGTCACGCGCGGCGTGCGGCCCGCACCGGTGATGCCGCTCTTGGCATCAATGACGATGTGACGCGGATCGCCGATCTCGGCGAGCGGCAAGAGCGCGAGTAACGCGGCGGTCGGGTAGCAACCTGGGTTGGCAACGAGCCGCGCGCCGCAGATCGCCTCACGATGCCACTCGGTCAACCCATAGACTGCCGAGGCGTCGAAGCGATAAGACGACGAGAGATCGATCGCGCGAAGTCCTCGCTCGAGTATCTCCGGCACCACGGCACGTACCTCGTCGTCCGTCCTGGCGGTAACGACCATATCGCCGGAGGTGGCGCTCTCCAGAACGCTGCCGGGTTCGTCGAATCGGTACGGCGTCGAGCGCAAAAGCGGGAAATGGTCGGCGACCGGCTCGCCGGCATGGCTGCCGCTTTCGAGAACGCCGACCTCGAACGACGGATGCGAATGCAGCAAGCGAATGACTTCGGCGGCCGCGTAACCGCTCGCACCCCAGACGTGAACGCGTGTCATCGTGCGAACTCCGGCGCCAGCAGCTCGCGCTTAAGTGAGGCGATCTGCGCGCGCACATCGTCCGGCGCCGTCGAGCCAATCGTCCGCTTTGCGGCGACGGAACCGCGCGCATCAAGCGTTGTCTCGAGTGGGCGCCCGTCGCGTTCCGCGCGCGCGACCTCGGCGCCGATGCGGGCATGTGCTTCGCGCGGCGACGTTCCCTCAATTACGAGCCGATCGGCGAGATCGGTCGCGATCGTGTAACCGCTCAGCGCCATGGCCTCCATGCGCTCGCGTACGAAACCGACCGATTCCCAGGCGCGCGCAAAAGCCTCTAGCACGGCATACGCATCCTCCGCAATCGCGATCGTTTGAGCCTTCGTCACCTGCAGGTCGCGTTGGTACGATGGCGCGAGTCCGCTGAGCGTGGCGAGCGCGCCGGCGTACGATCCGGCCAGCCGCGCGGCGTGCGCGCGTACGAGTTCAAACGGGTCGGGGTTGCGTTTCTGCGGCATCAAGCTCGAGCCGGTCGAGGCGGCGTCGCCGAGCCGAACGTAACCGTATGCGGGCGCCGACCAAGCGATCAGCTCTTCGGCGATGCGCGACGCATCGATGACGGCACGAACGCATACGTGAGCAAGATCGAGCGCCGCATCGCGGTTTCCGATTGCGTTGAGCGCGTTGCGCGAGGGCGCATCGAAACCGAGCGCGCTCGCCGCCCGCTTTCGGTCGAGAGGGAGGCTCGTACCGGCGAGCGCGGCGCTGCCGAGCGGACATGACCTGCGTGCTTCCGCATCGACGCCGGCGAAGCGCCGCGCCGCCAGTACGAACGGCTCGCTCCACGCTGCGAGCACGAAGGCGAGCAGCACCGGTTGAGCCGGCTGACGGTGCGTGCACGCGGCAAGAACGGTCCAAGCGTCGAGCTCGACGCTCGCGCGCGCGATCAGCGCGGACGCGATGTCGCGCGTCAACGCCGAGGCGCGAAGGGCGCTGTCGCGGACGTAGAGCAAGAGCGCGGTTGCAACTTGATCGTTGCGGCTGCGTCCGGCATGCAGCCATTCGCCGGACGTGCCGGCCAGCTCGCGGACGCGCGCGTCGATCGCGCCGTGAATGTCCTCTACGCCCAGAGCGCGCGCGTAGGAGGCAAACTCACCGCCCGCGATCTCAGTGTTGACTTTGCGCAGGGCGGCGCGCAAGGACTGGGCGACAGCAGGCGTGACGATCGCTCCGCCCTCGAGCGCTTCGACGTGCGCGAGCGAACACGCAACGTCGAAGGGCGCCAATACGAGATCCTCTTCAAGCGAGGATCCGAAGGCTAGCAGAGTGCGATCGGGCCCGCCCGTAAAGCGACCGCCCCATT
>CAVVKC010000003.1:0-13551 GCA_963748875.1 Vulcanimicrobiota bacterium | reverse complement strand
CGATGTGGTCGCCGATGCGGGCAACCTCCCTCCGGATCAAGTGAGAGTCGCGGTTACCCTGCCCCTCGAGCGCGCTTTTCAAGGGTTGCCGTCGGTGACGCGGGTGCTGGCAACCTCTGCCCAGGGCAATTCGGAACTCGTCGTGGAGTTCGACTCGCATACCCAAGTCCAGGGCGATCTTGCCTACGTCGATCAGGCGATATCCCAGGAGCGGGCAAAACTTCCGCCGGAGACCGATGTACAAGCGAACATCATCAACCCCAACAGCGAGCCGGTCGTCTCCTACGCGATGTTTTCAGCAACGATGTCTCAAACGCTCCTAAACGAGCTCGCGCAGGTAGCAATGCTGCCGCGGTTCTACGGCGTGCCCGGACTCGCACGAGCGACGATTGCCGGTGGTCCCGCCCGAGAGTACCATATCGAACTCAATCCGGCCGAGCTCGCGCTCTACAACATCACTGCCGACGACGTCACAATGGCACTCGCACAGGCTACGGCCGTCACCGCCGTCGGTCTACGCGACGTTCACTACGTTCGGGACGTCCTCGTGGTCGACGCGGGCATCAAGAGCTCCGAGACGCTTGGCCAAGTAATGGTACCAACAACTCACGGGGGCGCAGTCCCGATCGCGGCGCTCGGAAGCGTTCGCTTGGGCGTCGCGCCTCCGGCCGACGAGGTCAACTTTGATGCGCGGCGAGCCGTCATTCTGAGCTTTTACGCGCTCCCCGGAGCCGACGCGGTCAGAATGGCAAACGCCATCGCGCAGCGCGCCGCGGCGATGCAGCAGCTGCTACCCGGTGACGTGAAATTGGTAAAGTTCTGGGATCAAACCACGCTAATTAACGCATCGCAGGCCTCGCTCCGCGACGCAATCCTGGTTGGCGCGCTGCTCGCGATTTTGGTTATTTTTATCTTCCTGCGCGATCTTCGAATGACGCTTGTCGCGGCCGTCACCATCCCGATCGCGATGTCCATCGCGATCTTCATCATGGCCCAGGTTCACCAAACGCTCAACCTCATGAGCGTCGGCGGCCTGGCGGTGGCGGTAGGCCTAATCATCGACGACGCAATCGTCGTCATCGAGAATATCGCTCGAAACCGGCGCGAACGGCCGAGCGACACGATGCGCGCTACGGTCGCCCAATCCATGCAACAAATTAGCCCGGCGATGGCGGCATCGACTGCTACGACGCTCGTCGTATTCGTGCCGCTGGCTCTTCTCACCGGTGTGAGCGGGTTCTTTTTTCGGGCCCTTGCGCTGACACTCTCCGCAGCGCTGATCGTCTCGCTCGGTCTCGCGCTCTTTCTTGCGCCGGTGCTCGCGACATGGTTAGGGCAGCCGGGAGAACGCAGTGCGAGCGGACGCGATCTGGTTTCAGCCGCGCTGCGGCGCTACGATCGGCTCTTGCGATGGACGTTGGGAAATCGCCCCATCGTCTACGCTGCCGCGGGCGTCGTCTTGCTCGTTACGGTCGCGATCCTGACGCGGCTGCCGAGCGATTTTCTTCCTAGACTCGACGAAGGTCAATTCGAAATCGGATACCGGCTCCCGGTTGGTACGAGTCTGGAGGCTTCCGACCTGGCGGCGCGGCGGATGGAAGAGCTCATTCTGCGCGACCCGGCGGTTATAGCCGTCGGTCGCTGGACGGGCTTGGACACCAACGGTTACTCCCCGACTCCTCAAAACGCCGGCGTACTGCGGATCGAGCTCAAGCCGCAAAATCAGCGCGCTTCGTATTCGGTCCTCAGCGAACGATTACGGAACGAGCTTACCGATGCGATACCGGCCGCGTCGTTGGGCTTTCATCAGATCCTTGAGGACTCGATTAACGACATATCCGGAGTACCGGCACCGCTTGAGATTTCGCTGGAAGGTCCGGATCAAACGGTCTTAGTACAGACGGCGACTCGAGTTGCGCGCGCCATTGCGACCGTTCCAGGCGTCACCGACGTATTTCCCGGCGTCGTCTACACCGATCCCACGATTCGAATCGCGCCGAATGCCCGCGCCTTGGCGAACCTGCAATGGCAGCAAAGCTCGTTGGCGCAGGCGCTCGCTGCCAAGACGCAGGGAATGGTGGCTTCGGATCTGCCCGGTCCGGTTAGCATGATTCCCGTGCGCGTTTTCGCTGCAGGCAAGCCGTTCGGTGGAGACGGATCTACCGTTTCGACGCCGAGCGGCCCGGTCGCGCTGCCGTCGCTTGCCCGGGTTTCGCCGGCAGAACTGTCCACGGCGATTTACGAAGTAAATGGAGCCCGCCTTTTGCGAACCACCGCCTCGATCGCTGGTGCGAGCCTATCGTCGATCGTTTCCGGAGTAGAGCGAGCAGTCTCGACCGTTCTGCTTCCCCCCGGCTACCACGCTTCGATCGGGGGCGAGTACCGGGAACAGCAGCAGTCGTTTCGCGAGTTTGCGAACGTCATTTTCATCGCCGTCATTTTGGTTTTCACGGTAATGCTCGCGACGTTCCGATCCTGCCGTCTGCCGCTTGTGATTCTCACCGCGATTCCGCTCGCGCTCATCGGCGTAGCGCTGGGGTTGCTCGTCACCGGCACGCCGTTCAACGTTTCGTCGTTCATGGGTCTGCTGCTGCTCGTCGGCATCGTCGTAAAGAACGGCATCCTACTTATCGATGCCGCCAACAAGCGGCGCCAAGCCGGCGATTCCATCGAAGACGCACTCGTCGCGGCGGGCCGAATGCGCCTGCGACCCATCGTCATGACGACCTTTGCAGCGATCGGCGGGCTACTGCCTTTGGCGCTCGGCCTTGGCGCGGGAGCGGCCATGGAGCAGCCGCTGGCGATTGCCGTGATCGGAGGACTTTCGACCGCAACCGCCTTTACGCTGGTCTTGATTCCCGTGCTCTACGCAGGCTTTGCCGGAAAGCGAGAAGCTGCATGAACGCCGCCGTTTCTGCCGTTCTCCTCTACGCTCATCTGTCGTTGCAGGCCGCGCAAGTCAGCGCGCTCGCCGTCTCGCCGGACGTCGCCATTGCACGCGGTAAGGTCCAAGAGGCTCAAGCGCTCTACGATCAGGCCAAAGCAACGTACGGACCCGCGCTGACTGCGAATTACGCTCAAGTACCGCAGGCCGGCGCCACGAACAACGTCGTGACGCAACGCCTGACGACCGTTGGCGCGGCCTGGATGCTCGGCGATCTCTTCGCGAATTCGCCGGCGGTTGCGCAGGCCCACGCGGCGCTCAGCGCGGCCCGACTGAGTTTGACCGATGCAGAACGAAACGAGCAAATTGCCGTGATCGCCGCCTATTATGCGGCCCTCGAGGCACAGGCCGCGCTGAACGCGCGTAGTCAAGAGCTCGCTGCTGCAAACGCCGAGCTGCGCGCTGCAAGTCTCCGCTTCTCGGCCGGGGATGCACCGAGGCTCGACGTCGTGCGCGCGACGGTTGCCGTCGCGGCCGCGCAGGGCGATCTCGCGCGCGCCCAAGCCGATGCCGACGATACGGCGGCAGCCCTCGCGGCGGAGACCGGCTTGCCCGACGGCGTTTTGCAATCAAAAGTTACGACTCAACTCGACATTGCGCCGATGAACGTCGACGCCGCGACCGCAGCGCGCGAGGCGCTCGCAGCCCGGCCGGACGTTGCGGCGGTTCGCCAGAACGTCGAAGCGGAGGAGCACGCGGTCGTCGTCACGCGTCGCGCCGGATGGCCGCTCGTCACACTCTCGGCAGGATACACTGAAGGCGTCGACACCGGCATTCCCGTCTCAGGGGCGAGCGCTGCCGTTGACGTCACGATTCCGATTACCGGCGCGGCGCACGACCGCGTCCGCGCCGAGGAAGCGAGGCTCGATCAATCGCGCGCGCAGCTCCAAAAAGTCGAACGCAAGGTCTCGCTCGAGGTAGCCTCGGCAGTCCGCGCGTATCAGGCGCAAACCTCGGCGCTGCTGGCGTCGCAGCACGCTTTGCAGGCGGCGCAGGCCGAGTTTTCGGCAACCCAAGTTGGATATCGCAGCGGCGCCGTCTCGAGTCTGGACGTCGAGGCGGCGCGCACAACCTACGTTCAAGTGCTGGTAGACGAAATTTCGTCGCTCTACGCGCAAGCGCGCGCGCGAGCCGCACTGAATCTCGTTCTCGGGCAAGCCCATGAGTAAGCGATTTTGGACCGCGACTGCGATCGGGGCGCTGGCGGCGGCTCTGATTCTCGCCATTGCGATCGTTCGCCGCGAACGACAAGAACCGGCGTCGGTCGCGACTCCGACGGTCGCCGTCGAAACCGCGCGTTATGGGGATTACGCGGTCGTTCTCGATGAAACGGGCTACGTGGGCGCCCCGGCCGGCACGACTACCGAACTCGCATTTCCCAATCCCGGAATTCTTCGGCGGCTAGACGTGCACGTCGGGGATCACGTCGTGGCCGGAGAGCTGCTGGCATCGCTTGACACGCGTGCGTTCGGACTCGACGCGGCGCAAGCGCGGGCCGAAGCCGAGGCTGCGGCGGCCGGCTATCGCGGCGGCAGCGTTCCGAGCGCGGCCGTTAGCGCAGCCCGCGATCGCGTGCGAGCCGCGCGCGAGCGCGTGAGTGCCGACCAGGCTGCGGTCTACCGCGCGCAGCGTCTGTACGCTGCCGGGGTGAACGCGCTCAAAGACGTTGAAGCGGCGCGCGCCCTGCTCGCCGCCGACCAAGCCGCGGTGGCCACGGCAGAGTCCGATCTTCGCACTGCCGGATCGCAGCCGGCGGTGATTGCCGCGCAGGTCCGCGCCGCAAATGCGCGTGCCGATTCGGCGGAACTTTCGCTCTCCCAAGCTACGCTGACCGCACCTACGAGCGGTTTCATCACGGCGGTTTTTCATCGCGCCGGTGAAGCAGTTGATTCGGCTAAACCGGTTCTCGCGATCGGGCCGCCGCAAGACGAAGTTACACTGAACGTCCCCGGAACCGACGCGGCGCACATCGCGGTCGGGAATCCGGTCGCGCTGCGCGTCGCCGAGTCACAACGCGACTCGCGCGGTCATGTTAGCGCGATCGTTCCAGCGGTCAACCCGGCGACGCAAACTGCGACCGTGGTAGTGGCGGGAGGATCGGCTGGTTCGGTTGCGGGAACGGCGGTCCGGGCGCGCATAGTCGTTGCCCACGTTCGCGGTTTGTTGATTCCGCAGAGCGCCGTGGTCGCCGACCCTCAGCGAGGTGTGGACGTCGTCTTCGTGCAGCAACGGCGACCCGATGGCAGCATTGCTTTCGTCCAGCGCATAGTCCACGTCGCGCACGAAGACGGCACGACCGCGGACATTGCCTCTGGCGTCAAACCCGGCGAGCGCGTTGCATCGGAAGGCGCATTTCAATTACTTGCGCCGAGCGGCAGCGAATAACGTTACTGCATGTAGGTCTTGGGCGGGTCGGCCATTTGCAGAATCGGGCGGTCGACCTTGAACGCGGATAGGTCGAGCGTCGCAACCGGCCAGTCGCTCAGAATGCGGCCGATAACGGAGGCAAACTTGAAGGCATGGCCGCCGCCGAGGACGACGCTGACGTTTGGATGTTCCGGAAGCGTATCGATAATGAAATCGCGGTCGGGCGTCATCGCGTACAAGCACGTCTTCAAACGCTGTACCGGTCCCAGGGCGCTCGGCAGATAGCGGTGGAGGAAACCCGTGACGCGTGCGGTGATCTCCGGATCTTCCTCAAAGCCGCGCGTATCGGGATCGACCGCCTTGCCGCCGGCATCTTGCGTGATCTTTACCGAGTCGGGCTCACCGAATACCGGGAAGCCGTAGAACGAGGGATCATCCATCCAAATCCAGATCGGCCACTCGCCCAACGCGAAGCTTTGCAGCTCCGGCGCTTTGAAGTACATGACTTGCTCCTTGGTCACTTCCAAGGCGATGCGTACCCCGAAGTGCGCCAGTGCCCGGTCGGTCCACGGCCCCGCCGCGATGACGAGCCGGCCGGCGCTGTAACGCTCGCCGCCGGCTTCCACGGCGATCTCGCCGCCGGCGGCACGGATAGCAGTTATCGCCGCGTTCTCGCGCAGCGTTGCGCCCAGTACCGATGCAGTGCGTCGAAGCGCAACACCGGCCCGGTCGGCCGCGACGATACCGCTGTCGGGTTGGAAAAGCCCGTGAACTTCGTCGCCGATGCGCCAAGCCGGCCATCTTCGCCGAATCTCGCCGGCATCGAGCCGCTCGAAGTAAACGTCGCACGCTCGCATTGAGTCCGCGTAGTTCGCAAGCGGGATCGCGCCGTCACGCGGGCCGATATCGAGGCCGCCCGTCTTGAAGACGAGCTGCTCGCCGGCATCGCGCTCGAGCGACTCCCACGCTGCATAGGCCTCCTTCGCGAGCGCAACGTAGGCGGGCGAAAAGTACGAGAGGCGGATGATGCGCGACCAGTCATGCGAGCTGCCGCGCGCGTGTCCGAACTCGAACTGTTCCAGCCCGAGTACCCGCTGACCACGTTTCGCGAGCCAATAGGCGGCACCGCCGCCGAGCGCCCCGAGCCCAAGGACGACGACGTCGTATTCTTTCGTCATCGCTAGCGCATCACCAAATATGTCATCCTGAGCCGGCCCCGTAGGGCCCGAGTCGAAGGGCGATGTAGCGGCGAATGTCGAGGCTCGCGTCTTCCATCGGCGCATAGTAGCCGTGATGAAAGGCCCGCGATTGCATGCCGGCCTGAACGCTCTCGCAAATTCGCCAATCTTGTCCGTTCACCAGATCCCAAAAACTCACGGCGTCGCCGGGGTCGAACTGGGGCTTGTTCGTCTCATTTGGGTGAAAGAGAAAATCGCAGACGATCGTGGTTGCCGCCGGGCCCTTCGGCCAGAGCGAGAAGGCCGCGACGTGGTCGGCGGCGAGGCTGAGCATGAAGTTCGGATAGATCAGCTCGCCCTTGTGGCGCACTTTCTCATCGTCGCTCAAGGTTGCGAACGGCGTGCGATCGCTGGTGCCGTTTGCGGTGAACGTCCACGCGCCGTCTCGATGCGGGATGCCGCGATCCCAGTCGAGCTGCGCGCCTCCTTCCCGTTTGAAGGCCGGCACGACCCGGCACAGCTCCGGATGAACGCCCGCGCAATGATAGCACTCGTTGTAGTTCTCGAGCATCACTTTCCAGTTCGCCGCAACCTCGTAACGAAGTGAACGGGCAACCTTCAACTCCGCGAGTGGGTAACGCGCGAGCCGCTCCGGAATCGCGCCCAGCTGCGAGGCGAGATCCGCGCCTGCCCGTTGCGCACGCTCCGGCGAAAGGTGAACGAAGAGAAAGCCTTGCCACTCCTCCAGACCGACGCGATGCAGACGCCGCGACTCCGGCGGCACGGCGTCGTCGGGAACGAAGGGCGATGCGATGAGCCGGCCGTCCAGCGCGTAGGTCCAAGCATGATAGGGACAGCGGATCGTCCGCACGGTACCCTCGCCGCAGAGCAACCGGCTCCCACGGTGCCGGCAGAAGTTGAGGTGGGCGTGGACGCCATCCTCGCTGCGGACGACGACGACGCTCTCGCCCGCGACGTCGATCACGCGAAAGGCGCCGACCGCGTCGAGGCGGTCGGCTCGGCCGACGTAAAACCACTCGTTCCAAAAGATCGCTTCCTGCTCGCGCGCATAGAAGCCGGCATCCCAGTATGCCTCCCGCGGAAGAGATGGTTCAAGCGTAATATTTTCCGAAGGTTTCACTGCTAGATTTACCAAAAAGCCAAACAAACTGATGGTTACAAGCGGATTCCGTCAAACGGGCTAGAACCCCTTCGACTCGCTTCGCTCGCTCAGGACTGCACTTCGCGCAGCCCCTCGAACAATTGAGGATTTTGGAGAGTGTTATGCAGACTTTCGTGAGACCGAACGTCGAAGTCGGCGCAAAGACGCTGCCGGCTTCGTGGTACATCTCACCCGAGGTCTTCGCACAAGAGCGCGAACGCATCTTTGCTCGCGAGTGGCTTTGTGTCGGGCGCGAAGAAACGATCTCACAACCGGGTGATTTCTTTACCGTCGACCGCGGCGGCGAAAATCTGATCGTCACGCGCGATAAGGACGGCGTCATTCACGCATTCTTCAACGTCTGCCGGCACCGCGGCTCGCGCCTCTGTGAGGCCGCGTCGGGACATTTTCAAGGCTCGATACAGTGCCCGTACCACGCCTGGACGTACGGGCTCGACGGTGAGTTGAAGGCCGCGCGGAACATGACCGAGGTTCCGGGGTTCGAACGTACGGAGTACCCGCTCAAGCGAGCCGGTCTCGCCCTGTGGGAAGGCTTCGTCTTTGTAAATTTGGATGACAGGATTCCATTCGAGAAGACCTTTGCTCCGTTGATCGGGCGTTTCTCGCGCTGGAGCATCGGCCGGCTGCAAACGGCACGAAGCCTGACCTACGAGCTCGCGTGCAACTGGAAACTCGTCTTTCTCAACTATTCCGAGTGCTACCATTGCCCGCTCGTACACCCGCAACTCGATAAGCTTTCACCGTCGGATAGCGGACGCAACGACCTCGCCGAAGGGCCCTTTCTCGGCGGATACTCCGAGTTGCGCCAATCCGGAACGGCACTCACGCTGACCGGGCAGCGAAGCTCGCGGCCGCCGTTGGGCAGCGTCGACGGCGTGGAACTCGACCGCGTCTACTACTATACGATCTTTCCGTCATTGCTTTTGAGCTTGCATCCCGACTACGTCATGGTCCACTATCTACGGCCGCTCGCGCCGGATCGCACCGAAGTCGTCTGCGCGTTCCTCTTCGATCCGAAGGCGATCGCGCAACCGGGTTTCGATCCGAGCGATGCCGTCGATTTCTGGGATCTGACGAACCGCCAGGACTGGCACGTCAACGAGTTGATGCAGCTGGGGCTGCATTCGCGAGCATATTCGCCCGGCCCGTACTCGAATGCCGAAGGCTTGTTGAGGGCCTTCGATCGCTACTACCTGAGCCTGATGGAGGCGTAAGGAAACGCTGGGGCTGCTTCTCGCTGCCGGCGTAGCAATGCCGTCGCTGCAAGGGCTCGCGTGGCGAAACATCGGACCGGCAGTCGCGGGGGGTCGCACCTCGGGCGTGGCCGGAACCGATTCCGATCCGAACCTCTATTACTTCGGCGGCGCCGACGGCGGCGTTTGGAAGACGACCAACGGCGGGTTGACCTGGCAGAGCGCATGGCCGAAAGACGCGGTCGGCGCAATCGGTGCGATTGCGATCGATCCCCGCCATCGCAGCACCGTTTGGGTCGGAACCGGCGAACCAAACCTGCGCAACGATATCTCGTACGGGGACGGCGTTTGGGTCACGCACGACGGCGGCTTACATTGGCGCAACCTCGGATTGCGCGACACCTGGGCGATCGCGCAGATCGCGATCGATCCACGCAACCCGCAGCACCTCTGGGTGGCGGCGGTCGGCAATCCCTATCGCGACAGCACTGCGCGAGGCATCTACCGAACGACCGACGGCGGAAGAACCTGGCAGCGCACGCTCTATCTAGGCCCTTCGAGCGGCGCCTCCGACGTGGCAGTCGACCTCGGTCACCCCAACGTCGTTTTTGCCGGAGTCTGGCAGTTCAGACGCGTTCCGTGGAGTTTTTCAAGTGGCGGTCCGCTCGACGGCATCTTCAAGTCCGTTGATGGCGGCGTAACATGGCGCGAGTTACGCGGAAACGGCTTGCCGCGCGGCGATATGGGCCGAATCGGTTTGGGCGTCGCGGAGAAGCGCGTCTATGCCGTGATTCAGTCGAAGGAAGGCGTGGCATGGCGATCGGACGATGGCGGAGCGCATTGGCGACTGATCACCCGCGATACGCTGGTCAACCAGCGGCCGTTCTACATGAGCAGGCTCGCGGTCGATCCGTCGAATCCCGATCGCGTCTTCTTTTCTTCCGAGGACCTCATCGAGACCACCGACGGCGGAAAGACCTATCACGACGTCACGAGCGCCGTCCATCAAGACCATCACGGCTTATGGATCTCGCGCGACGGACGTCGCATCATCGAGGCCGATGACGGCGGAGCGCCGATTTCGATCGATGGCGGCAAGATCTGGGATTGGCGCTTCAACGTCGTGCTCGCGCAGATTTATCGGATCGGCTACGACGAACAGAATCCGTACCACGTTTGCGGAGGAGTTCAAGACAATGACTCCTATTGCGGGCCCTCCGACTCGCTGAGTCCGCTAGGGATTCAAAACTCCGATTGGCGTGACGTCGGAAACGACGGCGACGGCTCATGGGTTTGGCCCCAACCCAACGACCCGTCGTCGATCTGGAACGTCGGCGTGAACGAGCTTAACGGGCAGCTCGGCATCTTCGACCTCAACTCGCGTCAAAACTACGACATTACGCCCGATGACACCGATACGAACGGTCGCGGCCTCACGGGGTTGCCGTTTCGCTCGAACTGGGAAGCGCCGATCGCATTTAGCGGCCCTTCGACTCCGCTCGCTCGCGCTCGCTCCGCTCAGGATGACACGGTCGGGTACTACGGCGCAAACGTGCTCTTCGCGACGCGCGATCGCGGGCGATCCTGGAGAATCGTTAGCCCCGATCTCACCCGCAACGATCCCGACAAGCAGCGCGTCGCGGGCGGACCGATCAATACCGACGTCTCAGGCGCAGAGTTTTACGATACGATCTTCGACATCGCGCCGTCACGTCTCGAGCCGGGGCGAATTTGGGTGGGAACCGACGACGGATTAGTGCAGCTCACCACCGACGGCGGAGCGCATTGGCAAAACGTAACGCCGCCCGGTATCGCGCCGTGGGGGAGAGTCGATACCGTCGAAGCCTCGAGCGCCGACGCACGTCGAGCCTACGTCGCGATCGATCGACACGTGATGGGCGATCCGCGCCCCTACATTCTCGAGACCGACGACTCCGGGGCAACGTGGCGCGCGATCGTCGATGGCTTGCCGAGCGATGAGTACGTACACGTGGTGCGCGAGGACCCGGCGAATCCGAACGTGCTTTATGCGGGACTAGAGCAGGGAGTTTGGTATTCGCTCGATCGGGGCGCGCATTGGCAAAGTCTGCGTCTGAACATGCCGGCGGCGGCGGTCCACGACATGCGGATTCAACCACAACGCCATGACTTGATGGTCGCGACGCACGGGCGCGGCTTTTGGATTCTTGACGATATCGGCGCGATTTCGAGCCTCAGCAAGGTGGTCGCCGACGCGGCACCCGCGCTCTTTCCGCTGCAAACCGCGCATACGTGGTATCGCTGGTGGACGACCTATTACGGAACGCAGCCGGACGAATGCTGTTTGGCCTCCGGAATGTACTCCGGCCCGAATCCGCTCACCGGCGCTGCGATCGCATACTACCTCCCGTCGCGCGCGCGGGCACAGATCGAGGTCCTCGACGCTAACGCCCGGCGCGTCCGGTGCTTCGACGCGCCGAGCGATGCAGGCGTGGAGCGCACGGCCTGGGATCTGACCGAGACCGCCCCAGTGCCGTGGCTTCGGGCCCGCGAATGGAATCGCGGCAGCGACGGACCGACAGTCGTTCCGGGGCGTTACACGGTCATGCTGCGGACAGGGGCGACGAAGAGTGAAGAGCCGCTGGAGGTGCGTCCCGATCCGCGGGCATCCTGGACACAAGCGCAATACCTCGAGCGCTATCAGTTCGTGAAAGCGTTGGACGACGAGCTGAGCGCGATCGACGTTGCGCTCAATCGGATGGATGCGTTGCGAGGAACCTTGTCGCCCTTCGACTCCGCTCAGGGTGACAAGGTCTATTCGATGTTGACCTCCGGGGTCGTGAACTCCGAAGACGATCAGCTCATGCCGGACCGTCTGCGCGAGCGCGTGACGATTCTGCAGGGAGTCGTCGCGCTTTCCCAAGGGCCGCCCTTGCCGCCGCACGTACGCGAGGCGGCCGCGATTCACGCGCAGTTCGAACGAGCGATGACGGCCTATCGCGCCTTTCTGGCAGCGCACCATTTGGCAGCGGACAAACCGCAGGAGGTCTGTCAATGATCCTTCGGCCTTTGAGGACAATCTTTTTTTCGGCGCTGTTGGTGGCATCGTTAACTCCCTACGCCGGGGCGGGGACGACCGGCGGCATCACCGGCGTCGTCACCGTCGCCGGGACGACAACCCCAATCGCCGGCGTCACAGTCACCGTGACGAGTCCGTCGCAAACGGCAAGCACGACGAGCGACGATCGCGGGCATTTTGCGTTTGTGTCGCTGGCCCCAGACGAATACACGATCGCGCTCGAAAAGAGCGGCTACGATGCGCTCTCCTACGCCGGCGTGGCGGTGCTCGCCGACGCGCAGCAGACGGTCACCTTGAACATGCGGCTTGCGCTCAGGACGATTGCGAGCGTCACCTCGCGCAGCGCAGCGAGCTTGGTCAAGCCCGGGACGACCGCCGACGTCTATTCCATCAACGCAGCTCAGCAGGCGCGCACGGCCGTTCTAGGCGGCGGCGGCGCGCTCAACAGTGCCTACTCGGCGATTGCATCCGTGCCGGGCGCATATGTGCCGGCAAATCAAAACGGATATTTGCAGGCAGTTCACGTTCGAGGGGGCGATGCGTACGAGGTTGGCTACGAGTTCGACGGCATTCCCGTCAACCGCGCTTTCGACAACTTTCCGTCCGGCTCGCTCTCGTCGCTGGGACAACTCGAGCTCCAGGTCTACACCGGCGCGACCCCCGCAAATGCCGAGGCTCAGGGTCTCGCCGGCTTCGTCAATCAAGTGATCAAGACGGGAACGTTCCCCGCCTACGCGACGGCGAACTTGAGCCTTGGCTCGACCGTCTTCTACCATAGCGCGAACGTCGAAGTCGGCGGCGCGACCCCCGACCGGAACTTCTCATACTACCTCGGCATCGGCGGTTACAATCAAGATTACCGCTACGTCGACCAGTTCGGCGGCGCCTCGTACGCTTCGGAGTTCGGCACGCAGATCGCTCAGTGTCCCAGCCCGGGCTCGGGCTCGCTTGCGCATCTCTCGTCGTGCTTTACCAACGGCGCTCCAAACGTAGGTCTCAACGGTCAGCCGGGCTGGCTTCTGGGTCCGATCGGTTTCGGCACGATCAATGCGGCAAACGTCGCCAATCGCACGACGGTGGTGAACCTTCACATCGGGATTCCGCACAAAAACAACGGCTTGCGCGACGACGTCCAGCTGCTCTACGATAATGACGAAATCTATACGACCTTCCTGAGCTCGGTAAACGACGAAGGCCTCTCCAACTGGAATAACTCCGTCGGGGTGTACCCGCCGTACTATCTCGACACGTGGCAGTATAACGGTCCCACCGGTACCTTCCTCCCGTCAAACTATCTCTCGCGGGTGACGCCGTACTTCTACCCGTCGTCGCCCTCGCATCCATTCGACGGCCCGATTCCCGACCCAAATAACCAGCGCGACCGGGGTTACAACGGCCAAGGGATCGTGAAGCTTCAATATCAGAAGAACTTTAGTTCGAACGCTTTCCTTCGGCTCTACGGCTACACGTACTACTCGGATTGGATCGAAAACGGACCGATGATGTCGCTCCAGCCGTACGCCTTCTACGATTCGGGCGACTACGAGATCAACAACCACACGCGCGGCGTGAGTCTCTCCTACACCGACCAGCTCAGCCCGCAGCACTTGCTCGAAGCGGAAGCAAAC
>CAVVKC010000002.1:0-9069 GCA_963748875.1 Vulcanimicrobiota bacterium | reverse complement strand
ATTTTCAACTCACCGCCGCGGCTTCTAGAGCCCGAGTTCGTTAAGGCCGGGATGCTCGGCCGGGCGTGGTCCCGGGGGCCAGCGGAAGCGCCGGTCTGCCTCGGCGATCGGCAGGTCATTGATACTGGCTTCGCGGCGACGCATCAGACCCTGTTGGTCAAACTCCCATTGCTCGTTTCCGCACGATCGAAACCAATTGCCGGAGTCGTCGTGCCACTCATATTGGAAACGTACCGCGATGCGATTATCGTGCAAAGCCCAGAGCTCTTTAATCAGGCGGTAGTCGAGCTCTCTGGCCCATTTGCGCTTCAAAAACTGGACGATCGCCGGACGTCCAGCCAAGAACTCGGAGCGATTCCGCCAGCGGCTGCCTTCCGTGTAGGCAAGCGCAACCCGCTCCGGGTCGCGCGTATTCCAAGCATCTTCCGCCGTGCGGACTTTTTGGTGTGCGGTCTCGAGTGTGAACGGCGGCAATGGCGGGCGCGTGCCGATCATCGCGTACCTCCCCGTTTGAGGATAACACGTTTCGTCAATTCGCCGAGTGATTGCGTTCCTGTCACGCGTTCGGTCTTCTGCACGTTTGCTGATTGATGCTAAGAAGGTTTGCAAAGGTGAGAGCTATGCGCTATCGAATTGCGATCGTCGGGCTTTCGTGTACGCTCGTCACCGGGTGTTATGGGAACGCTCCCACTGCTCCAACGGCACAGCCCCCCGCGAACGCAGTGCACTCCTATCGCGTCAATCCGGCAGCTCGCGAGGAATCACGCCTGATCTTTAGCTCTTCGTCGTCGAATAGTACGATCTATTACTACGTGAAAGGAACCGGTCCGAACAATCCGATTGCAGGAAGCCTCTCGGGAAGCTTTTCAAACCCGGAGGGCATCGGAATCGACACACACGGAGATATCTACGTCGCCAATACCGGTGCTAAAAACGTGCTCGTTTACGCTGCGGGGTCGAGCTCGCCGACCGGCACGCTCGACGACCCGGGCGAGTTTCCAGTCGACGTGACGATCGGGCCGGACGGCACCGTCTACGTGGCGAACGTTTTTGGCCCAATCGGTGCATCGGGTGACGTCGTACTCTATTCGCCGGGTTCGAGCGAACCCACCGAGACGCTCCACGACAAGTGCTTTCTGCACGTCATCGGAGTCGCGCTCGACAAGCACAACAATCTCTTTGCGTCATGCGACTCCACCCCAGGCAGCGGGCACGGTGCCGTGGTCGAGTTCAAGGCCGGCTCGACCAAGGGCATTCAGACGCACATCGCCCTCGGGAACGCCGGCGGACTCGGATTCGATGACGTCGGACATCTACTCGCGATCGATGGGTCGGGGCCGAGCCTCAATGTTTACGATGTCGGCAACTCCAGACCGATCTACAAACTGCCGCTGCCCGGTGCGTCGATCTTCTTCTCGTTCGGCCGTCATTCGAAGCAGCTCTACGTCGCGGATTATGCGCTCGGCGAGATCGACGTCTTTCACTATAGCCCTCGCAAGCTAACTCGGGTTAATACGATTACGAAAGGGATGTCGTCTTCGAGCGGCAGCATCGGCATCGCAACCACGCCAGCCCAACAGGAGTAACGCCCTGAGCCGTTCGACTAGCTACGCTCGCTTAGGCCCAGCTCTGTCGAAGGGCGCCATTCCTACTGTAGTCTCCAAGAGGCCGCGGAAGGGAAGGAGCGGCGCAAAGTGGTACGACGCGATTCCCTTGAAACCAATCGTGACGTATCGCGGAGCGGTCTTTCCCTGGCACTGCGACCATATGGGTCACATGAACGTCATGTGGTACGTCGGCAAGTTCGACGAGGCGACCTGGAACCTAATGGCCGCGATCGGAATTACTCCAAGCTATATACGCGAAACGAAATACGGAATGGCCGGCGTTCAACAGAACATTACGTACAAACGCGAGATTTTCGCCGGTGCGATTCTCGAAATACGATCGCATATCGTAAGCATCGCGGAAAAGAAGATCGTCTTCGTCCACGAAATGCGCGACGCCGAACGCGACGCGGTCTGTGCGGTTTGCGAGCTGACGGCCGTCCACATCGACCGCGCGACCCGGCGAGCCAGCCCATTCCCGCCCGACGTCCGAACGCGCACGGAGATCCTGCTGAAGCAGTAGATCGCGGCATTTTTTTCCGAAGCGAGGCGCGATCTGTGTTCCCGCATCCCTGCCTATTTGCAGCACGTACTTCGCGGCGACACAAAGAGGGCGATGGCGGCGTCGTTTACTGAAACGGGTGTCCGCGTCGTAACCGTTGAGGAGACTTGTACGAAGCCGTAGACCGGGATCTTGCGGGAAGCGGCAGAGAGGGACCATCGCGCGTTGTCGCGCATCTGCCAGCCGTGGCGCGCAAGCTTGAATTCGGCGTCGCAACGGCCGACCACCAATGCGAAGCGTACGACCGGAGCGACGACATTCGCGATGTCTGGGAGCGCGTGCGTGGGCTCGTCGCGCGCGGCAAGGGCACCGAGTTTTGGAATCGCTTCCGCGAAGACATTGAGCTCGCCCGGGGCCTAGGTTGCAGCGTCTTTCGCCTCTCGCTCTCTTGGGCGAGGCTCGAGCCTGAGCCCGGTGTCTGGAGCGACGAGGCCTTCGCGCACTATCGCGACGTCTTGCAAGCGATCCGCGACGCCGGGATGTCGGCGATCGTCACGCTCGTGCACAATACCTGGCCGCTCCACGTTCAGGCTGCCGGTAGCGGAGCGGGGCCGCTCGATCCGGGCTTCCCCGACCGCGTCGCTCGGTTCGCGACCGAGATCGCGCAGCGGCTCGGCGATCTCATTGACGACTACCTGACGCTCAACGAGCCAAATCAGCTCGTCTACGGCTGGATCAAAGGCTTTTGGATGCGCGCCTACGCAATGCCGCCGGGGCAGCCGCCGTACGAAAGCGGCGACTCGCAAATGGACGACGTGCTCTCCCTAATCCCCAATCTCTTTCGCGCCCATTGCAAAGCGCGCGATGCCATTCGGCGTATTCGGCCGAGTGCGCGCGTCGGCGCGAATCCGCTCGTCTTGGGCCTGCCGCGCTGGCTGCAGCGCTGGATCGACCGTAACGCTACGCATTTGCAGTCGCCGGAGGATGCAAAACGGCAGGCAGCGCGCATCGCGCAGTCGGCGATCGTTGAAGGCGGCCGCGTCGATTGCACGATCGCGCAGCTCACGATGACGCAGGAGCGCTTGCAGCGCGCGTTTTTCTCGGAGCCATACTATTGTACGCAGCTCGCGGTGCTGCATGCGAGCACGTTTGTACTTCCGGCCGAAACACAGACTTGGTGTGGCCGCGTCGCCGTGGTTGCCGACACATTGCCGGCGACGATCGTCGGCGGTTGGTTTCCCGCGGCGACAATTAACTACGTCAATGCTATGCATGATGCAGCCGAGGCGCTGAAGCAGGGCAAAGCCGACGCAATCTTCGACGACGATGTCACGCTGCGCCAATACGCCGTAGACGCGCTAGGCATCACGCGGCTGTCCGGCGCGCCGCAGTACTTTGCCGTCGCGATGGCGCTGGGCAGCCGCAGTCTGCTCAATATCGTCGACCGCGCCATTCGCGAACTGCGGCGCGACCGTCCCGAGATTCCAAATGCTTTTAATCGTAAGACGGTCGCGCATATCGGACGCGAGGAGCAAGCCGAGGCCGAGAAGCAGCGCAACGTTCCTGAAATGGACCGCTCGGTCGCGCGCATTCGCAGACGCCACAAGTTACGCGTCGGCGTCCATCCGGGCGTACCGGGATTGTGTACGTCCTTCGACGCACGCGCTTCGCGCGCGGTTCAGGATGACACGGGGGGCTACGAAGGGTTGGAACCGGACATTGCGCGGCGCATTGCACGGCTTATCTTCGATGATACTGACCGCGTCGAGTTCGTGCCCCTGCATGGTCTCGAGCGCATCGGCGCGACGCGCTCGTCATGGCTTCACGCATTCTTTGCGCTGCGCAAGAGTCTCGCGATCTTCACCACGCTGCTCGGCACGAACTGGTGGAATCTCGGCATGGCCGGCAAGTTACCGGAGTTTCTTTGCCCGCGCGAGTGCGTCGGCACGCTCGACTATGTCGGCCTCGACTATTACTGGGGCGTCCCGTCGTTCTGGCCGCGCGATCTCCATCGTCTCAGCGCTGCCTCGGATTTCCAATACCAGAACGCGCCGGTCTGGCCGGACGCGCTCGGGATGATTCTGGTCGAAGCGGCACATGAGTTTCCCGGCAAGCCGATTATCGTCATCGAGAACGGCAGCGTCGTTCGGGCCGGCGGCGTCGGCCGCTCCGACTACTTGACGGAGCACGTTAACCAAGTGCGTAAGGCCATCGAGCGCGGCGCTCCAGTAGATGCCTACATCTGCTGGAGCATCACCTCGAATCGCGAGTGGGGCTTACCGTTCGACGATGGCAGCGACTTCGGGCTCTACCATATCGATCTCGACACCGATCCCGATCTCAAGCGCGTGCCGACCGATTCGAGCCGTGCCTACGCGCGCCTGATCGCCGACCCCGGCTAACCGACGCGGGTTTCGCTGCTCACCATAGGCCGCCGAAACTCTGAAGCGCCGTCACCCCTTGGCGAAAATCGCTTCGTGGCCGGCGAGAATGCGCGCCTGCGCTGCGAGGTCGACGCTCGTCGACCAGTTGCCGCGCTCGAAGGTTCCTCCGAGCACGATGCCGTCGGAGCGCGGAAACATGTAGAGCTCACCGGTCAGATACGTGTAGTCAACGTCGGGCTGCGGCTCGAGAATCGTGAGCTGGCCGCGAACCGGCTCGAGTTCGGAATCGTTGAAGAGCGAGCGCGCTCCCAAGCCCGTGCAGTTGAAGACGACCGGCTCGTGCAGAGCCGCCACCTCGGACGAACTGCGAAAATCGCGCACCGCAATGTGTCCGCCCTGCAACAGAAAATCGCGCTGCACCGCGGGGAGAAACGTGTTCGGCTCCATCAGCATCGTGCTGAAGCGGTGAACGCTCGTAAAACCGACGAACGGGACCGTTCCCGGGTCGATCGTTTCGATGTCGGCATAGAGGTCGGCGATGCCGGCCCATCTCGCGTAGTCGAGCTCGGGAACGCTCGACTGGCCGGCGCGTTTGAGCGCATAGTTGCCGATCCAACGGACGCCATACGTTGGTCCTACCATCAGCTGGAACTGTCGGTTCGCGATCTGCGCCGCTTTGCGAAACGTATCGAGGAAGGCCGGCGCTACGGCATCTCGCGCGAAGACGGTCGTCGGCGTCCACTGCGCGCCCGCAACGTTTGACGTCGTTGCAGGCGGAAGATCGGCGGCATAGATAGTCACTTGCCATCCACGGTTCTGGAGTATTCGCGCGGTCGTCAGACCGATGACGCCGCAGCCCAAGACCGCCGCCTGCGCCGGCGAGCGATCGGCCACCAAATCGGCTGCCAGCGTCGCACAGCCCCACGACAGGCTAAAGCCGCCACCGCCATGTCCGTAATTGTGCACGAGCATTTTTGAGCCGAAACGCTGCGCGCGCAACACGAATCCGCCGGAACGATAGGGACGCAGACCGACGATCGTGCGGATGATGCGTCCTGTATCAACGTGCACTGGAACGACCCCGGTTGTCGGCGCCGCCGCACGCGCCGTTGCCGGCCGGCACAGCGCGGCGACGGCCGAGAGCCCGAGCGACGAGCCGATGAACGCGCTACGCGAAAGTGGCATCTCGTCGAGCCTACAGGCTGCCGGCGGCGTGCAGCGTTTCGTAAATCGCGAGGCCGAGTTTTGACGACGAATCCTGCTTCGAATCCGCCTGGCTGTTCATACCGAACGCGATCACCGCATCTTGCCGCGGAAAATAGAGATGCACCATCCGATACCCGAGCGTTTCGCCTTCGTAGAACCATACGGTTCCCGTCTGCGGCGTCGTCAATTCCGCGACGCCCAGGCCGAAGCCGCGCGGGTCGCTCAGGCTCGTCGTTTTGATCGGCTTGCCGGTCTTCGTCGAAACTAGCTCGACCAGTTCCGCGTGCTGCTTGGGTGCGAGAATCGGGCCGGTGTAGAGCGCGCGCGCCCAACGCGTCAGGTCTTCGGGCGTCGAGACGATTGCGCCGGCGGCTTTCATCCACGAGACGCTGTCGGCGCGTACGTCACGGCCGAGTAACGGCGCCAGCCCGGCGTTGTCGGAATCGTGGCTAAAGAAATATCCCGAGACCATCCGGTCGAGCACGCTCGCCGGATATTGAGTGCCGGAGTAATAGGACGACGTCAACTCAAGGTCGGAATGGAGGAACCGCCGATCGAGTTCGCTCGCGTAGCTGTCATGCGTTGCGTGCTCGATGATCAGCTCGGCGAGCAGATAGTTCGTGTTCGAGTAGTTGTAGCCGGTGGTCGGCGGCGGCGCGTGCGCGTTTCCTGGATAGACGTACGCGACCAGCTCGGGAATCGTAAAGTCTCGCGCCGGATTCTTCGCGTAGTCTTCCAGCATTGCCGGGACGTCATCGTAACCCGGAATGCCGCTCGTCATGTTCAGCAGCCGTCGAATCGTTACGTTCTTCCAGGCCGGATACTGCGGCAGCCAACGGCCCACGGTCTGATCGATCGTCAGCTTCCCTTCCGCTTCGAGCTGCAGAACGATCGCCGCGGTGAAGGCTTTTGTGTTGCTGCCGATCTGCCAGAGCTGCTCCGGCGTAACGAGGACTCCGCCGCCGAACTTCGTGGTTCCGGTCGTTACGTTGATGTTCGGCTGGCCGCCGTGCAGGCTGACGCTCAGGGAGATCGCCGAGATGTGCTCAATTTTCGAGCGTGCCGCCAAATGCGCGTTGAGATCGCGCTGCAGCGCAGCGCGCAGCGCGATCTCGGATTCGCTCGCGGTCGCGGGCGTGACGGGACCAAGCGCGGCGAGCCAAAGCGCGAGGAAGAGTATCGCGAAGCATCGCTTCATAGGCGCGCTTGGTTCGCGGCTCGCTCGCCGTCTCCGCTGCCTACGCGCTCGACATGCTCAGCACGACGCGAAAGCGAGCCGCACCGCTCATCATGCGCTCGTAGCCTTCGGCCGCGCGTTCCAACGGCATCACCTCGATCATCGCGCGGACGCCGGATTGCACTGCGAACCGCATCGCGTCCTCCGAGTCGGTGCACGTACCCGACGGCCAGACTTTGATCGAGCCGCGGCGCCCCATCAGCCCCAGCGTGTTCACCGGCAGCGGTTCTTGCGACGCGCCGACGATCAGCAACTGCCCGTCGACGCCGAGTCCAGCCAGCACCGGCTCCATGGCCGCGGCGGACGTGATCGTGGAGAGCACAACCTGCGCGCCGCCAAGGCGTTGCAGCTCGGTGGCGACGTCTTCGTCGCGGCTATCAATATGGTGCGACGCACCGAGCTTTCGTGCCAGGTCCTCTTTATCGCGACCGCGAGCGATCGCCACCGTGCGAAAGCCCATCGTTGCCGCGAACTGCACCGCCAGATGGCCCAAGCCACCGACGCCGAGCACGGCAACGAGGTCGCCGGCCCGGGCCGGACTGTCGCGCAGGGAGTTGAAGGTTGTAATGCCGGCGCACATCAGCGGCGCGGCCTCGACCGCAGTCAGCTCATCGGGAATGCGTGCCAGCACCACCACCGGCGCGACGACGTACTGCGCGTGGCCACCATCGTACGCGATTCCCGGCACCTGCAGATTTTCGCACGTGATGAAGTCGCCGCGGCGACAGCGATCGCAAGTGCCGTCGTGACCGCCGTGCCAGCCGACGCCGACCCGCTCGCCCACCTTCCAGCCGCTCGTTTCGGGGCCGAGCGCGTCGATCGTGCCGGCGATCTCATGCCCCGGAATTCGTGGATAGGCGGTGCCGGGCCACAGGTTGAGCACCGTCAGGGAATCACTGTGGCACACTCCGCACGCCTCGACCTTGATACGCACTTGGCCGGGACCGGGTTCGCGAACTCCGACGTCGCGCAGTTCCAGGCGATGATCGTTGGCCGACGGCACGACCGCTGCCCGCATGCTGTTTGTACTCATAACGAGGGTTGCAACACGCTGCGAGGCGCGGCGGTGCCACCGCCACTCCTCCAGCCGGTGCGGCTACGACGCAGTTTGCCGTCACAGTGTAAACGACGTTATTGAGGCAGCGGCCGGCGCGCGAGTCGAATGTTTTCGGTTGTCGCTTGGTCCCCTACTGAGCAAGACTAAAGCTGGGTACGTCACATTTTGGGGAAGCTCTCCGTCTAGGCTGCGGAGGACAGAAAGCAACATGTTCAAGTGGTTGGTGAAGAAGCAGCTCGATAAGTTTGGACGCCGGTGGGGATACGATACGGGTTACATGCGCGAGATCGTCGACGAGGCCGGCGTAGGCGCCGTCTGCCGATGCAGGCACTCGGCAAGCTTGGGAGTTATCGGAAGGTTCCGCTCGATGCATATTACGGCGCGGCGCTGACGTCAGGTAAGGCGGCCGACTGCGGACCGTGCTTGCAGCTCGGCGTTTCAATGGCTGAAGCGGCGGGCGTGAAACCGGAAATAATCCGAGCGATCCTCGAGCGCGATTATGCGAAGTGTTCGAAGTCCGCGCTGCTCGGCGTCGAGCTTGCGCTGGCAACGATCGCGCGCGACGGCAGTGGCGATGAGGCGCGCGCCGAGATTCTCAAGCGCTGGGGGCGTGCCGGCTGTTTCGCTCGCCTACGCGATCGTCGGTGCGCAAGCATATCCCACGTTCAAATACGCGATCGGTCACGGTCACGCGTGCGTGCGCCTGCGCGTGGGCGGCGAAACGCTCGCGATGCAGCGTCCGCAATACGCGTAATGTTGGCACACGCCGAGCGATTCGAAGAGCTGCGCCCGGAGCTCGTACGCCATGTATCGCATGCTCGGCGAGTACGGCGAAGCCGAAGACGTGACGCAGACGCGTACCTGCGCTGGAGCGCCGCGTTGAATCTCCAAGTCCGCGACGAACGGGCGCTCGCGCGCACGATCGTGACGCGGCTCTGCCTCGACCGTCTCCGCTCGGCTCGCGCGAAGCGTGAAGTCTACGTCGGACCGTGGCTTCCCGAACCGATCATCTCGGAGAGCAGCGACGATCCGGCGGCGGCGGCGACGCTCGCCAACGACATCTCGTTTGCGTTAAT